>NZ_CP059215.1:352500-389510 GCF_014252295.1 Blattabacterium cuenoti | reverse complement strand
ACAAAAAAAATGAATGATGTAGTAGAAGAAAAACAGACAAAAAAAATAAATGATGTAGTAGAAGAAAAACAAACAAAAAAAATGAATGATGTAGTAGAAGAAAAACAGACAAAAAAAATAAATGATGTAGTAGAAGAAAAACAGACAAAAAAAATGAATGATGAGTAAAATTAAAAGTATTCATGCTAGACAGATCTTAGATTCAAGAGGAACTCCCACTATAGAAGTGGATGTAATAACGGAACAAAATATTTTAGGACGTTCATCCGTTCCATCTGGTGCTTCAAAAGGGGAAAATGAGGCTTTTGAATTGCGTGATAATGAAAAAGATTTTTTTTGTGGTAAAGGAGTATTAAAAGCTGTTTGCAATGTGAATAAGATTATATCTCCTGAATTAATAGGAAAATCTATTTTTGATCAAATTTATATTGATAAATTAATGTTAGAATTAGATGGAACAATTAATAAAAAAAGATTAGGAGCTAATGCTATTTTAGCTGTTTCATTATCAGTAGCAAAAGCCGCATCTAATGAACTAAAAATACCTCTTCGTCAATATATAGGGGGTATTTATGCAAATACACTTCCTATTCCTTTAATTAATATTGTAAATGGAGGGAGGCATTCTAATGCTCCTATAACCTTTCAAGAATTTATGATAATTCCAGTTAAAGCTAATTCCTTTTTAGAATCTCTTCAAATGGGATATAAAGTTTTTTATCAGTTAAAAGATATTTTACAAAAAAGAGGTTTATCAACAAGTGTTGGTGACGAAGGTGGATTTTCTCCTAATTTTAATGGAATAGAAGATGTTTTAGACCATATATTAGATGCTATCCATATGGCAAATTATGTTCCTTATGATCAAATAGGAATAGCTATAGATTGTGCAGCTTCTGAATTTTATAATAAAGATTATAAATATTATGACTATTCTAAATTTGATAATAAAACAGGAAATTCAAAAAAATCTAAAGAAGAACATGTTAATTATTTATCTTACTTAATTAAAAGGTATCCAATTATATCTATTGAAGATGGAATGGATCAAAATGATTGGGATGGATGGAAATTATTAACTGATGAAATAGGAACTGATATTCAGTTAGTAGGAGATGATCTTTTTGTTACTCAAACTCGTAAATTAAATGAGGGAATTGAAAAAAAAATAGCAAATTCTATTCTCATAAAAGTAAATCAAGTAGGAACTTTAACAGAAACAATTGAAACAATTAATTTAGCTAAAAAAAATAAGTACAGGAATATTATATCTCATCGTTCTGGAGAAACGGAAGACTCCTTTATATCGGATTTTACTGTTGCATTAAATATTGAACAAATTAAAACAGGTTCTATTTGTCGCTCTGAAAGAGTTTCAAAATATAATCAATTGTTACGTATTGAAGAAGAATTAGGGAAACATGCATATTATCCAATATGGAATAATAATACAGAATAAATATTTATTCATGATGAATTAAGATATAAAAATCAATGGTAATTATAATTTTTATACTTGGATATTTATTTATTACTCTCGAAAACTTATTTTCTTTAAATAAAGTAATTCCAGCAATTTTAATGGCTGTAATTTGTTGGTCCTTAATTATTTTATTTAATTTCCCTGTTTATGAATTAGTTCAAAACGGTCAACATTTAATAATCAGAAAAGATCCAAAAGATTTATTATTATATCATTTAGGAAAAGCTTCTGAAATTATTTTTTTTCTTATTGGAGCTATGTCTATCATTTCTGTGATTGAAAAATATTCAGGATTTGAAGCTTTAAAAGAGTTGTTTTATGCAAACACAAAACGTAAATTTTTATGGATACTTAGTTTAGTTTCTTTTTTATTATCTGCAATAATAGACAATTTAACAGCAACTATAGTTTTGATTTCTCTTCTTAGAAAAACAGTTCCCAATTATAAAGAACGTTTATATTATTTAGGATTAGTTATTATATCTGCCAATGCAGGAGGAGTATGGTCTCCAATTGGAGATATAACTACTACAATGTTATGGATTTCAAATAAAGTAACTACTTTTTTTCTTATAAAAAAAATACTTGTTCCATCAATACTCTGCATGTTTTTTTCTACTTTGATATCATCTTTTTTACCTATTTTCGATGGATCTTTTCAAATAAAAAAAAATGAATTATCAAGAGATAATCTAAAAAGAGGTTTTTTTATGTTAAAAATAGGATTATTTTTAATGTTACTTGTTCCTGTTTTCAAAACTATAACAGGAACACCTCCATATATGGGTATGATGTTTTCTCTTGGAATTCTTCTTTGTATAGTTAAAAATTATAAATCTAAATCAAAATCTGTTTTAGAAGATATTTTTAAAAAAATGGATTTTTCTAGTATTTTGTTTTTTCTGGGCATTTTGCTTTCAGTTTCATCTTTAGAAGCATTAGGAAAATTATATGATTTATCTCATTGGATTAATGAAACTGTTTATACATGGAAAATAACAACTTTTATATTTGGATTTATTTCTTCTATTATAGATAATGTTCCTTTAGTAGCAGCTACTATTTCTATGTTTTCTTATCCAATTAATCATGATTTATGGCATTTTATAGCTTATGTATCTGGAACAGGAGGAAGTATTTTACTTATAGGATCTGCCGCAGGAGTAGCAGCTATGGGAATGGAAAAAATAGATTTTTTTTGGTATTTGAAAAAGATTAGTTGGATAGCTTTAATTGGATATATATCTGGATTTATTTTTCTCTTGATTTAATCCATTTTTTTTGTAAAATTTCTATAAAATTTCCTCCCAGATATGAAAAAGGTAAAAAAAGTGGAAGAATTACTATTTTAAACCATAGAGGAAATGGATAAAATAATATATGAAAAAATGCTATAAAAAATAAAATAAATCCAGTTAGAATAGCATAAACTTTTTTCGCATTTTTTACAAAAAGAGCAGTAGTTATTCCTCCTAATAAAGGACTAAAAGCATAAAAAAAAATTAAAATTAAAAAAAATTCAGTAGGAGCTTCACATAAAACATCTTTCAACTTTTTGAATGGAATAGATTGTATTTTTACAAACCATTTTTTTACAAGTTTTATAGAAGATATAATTTCTATTATACTTAATATTACTCCTGTAGATACCGATAATATATTACGATACATTAAATAATAAATAACATAATAAATAATAAATAAAAGTCTTTTTTTTATTACTTTGCAAATTAAAATAAAAATAAACATTAATTTATTTTTCATTATGAATTCTACCGTAGAATGGATTCCAGTCAAAAAATATAAAGATATTTTGTTTTTATTCTGGAAAGGTATTTCTAAAATAGAAATCAATAGACCATGGTGTCACAATGCGTTTCGTGTAGAAACGGTTAATGAAATGATGGATGCTGTGGATATATGTAAAAGTAGAATGGATATAGATGTTTTGATAATAACTGGATCTGGAAGAAAATCTTTTTGCTCCGGAGGGGATCAAAAAACAAGAGGATTAGGAGGTTATTTAGGAAAAGATGGTATTCCAAGATTGAATATATTAGATTTTTATAAAAAAATAAGAGAAATACCTAAACCTGTTATAGCTATGGTTAATGGTTATGCTGTAGGAGGAGGCCATGTTTTACATGTAGTTTGTGATTTAACTATTGCATCTGAAAATGCCATTTTTAGTCAAGTAGGGCCAAAAGTAGGTTCTTTTGATGGAGGTTTTGGATGTTCTTATTTAGCTCGTCATATTGGTCAGAAAAAAACAAGAGAAATGTGGTTTTTATGTAAAAAATATACAGCAAGAGAAGCATTAGAAATGGGATTGATCAATAAAGTTGTAAGTATAGAAAAGTTAGAAGAAAAGACTATAGAATGGTGTAAAATAATACAGAAAAAAAGTTCAATGTCTTTAAGAATGATAAAACGATGTTTAAATGCAGAATTAGATGGGCAACATGGATTAATGCAATTAGCTGGAGATGCTACTTTGATGTTTTATTTAATGGAAGAATCTCAGGAAGGAAAAAAAGCTTTTTTAGAAAAAAGAGACCCTAATTTTAAAAAATTTAAAAAATTTTTATGAAATTAAAATATTGGATTGATGCATTTCGTTTTCATACTTTGCCCTTATCCTTTTCTGGAATAACTTTAAGTTTTTTTATATCTAAGTCTAGAATGGAAAATGTGAAGTTTTCTACATATATTTTATGTCTTGTTACAGGTTTATTATTGCAAATATTAGCTAACATTTCAAATGATTATGGAGATAGTGTTACAGGAGTAGATAATTTTAAAAGAATAGGTCCTAAAAGAACAGTTCAATGCGGTTTTATTTCATTTTTAGAAATGAAAATAGCTATTTTTTTATTTTCTATATTTTCTTTTTTATCAGGATTTTATTTACTTTATAAAAGTATTTCGTATAAAAATATTTTTGTCTTTTTGTTTTGTATTGCAATAATTTTTTTTTGCATTTATAGTTCTATAAAATATTCTATTGGACCTTCTCCTTATGGATATGTAATAGGAATGGGAGATTTTTTTGTTCTTATTTTTTTTGGTTTTTTTTCAGTTGGAGGAAGTTATTTTTTATATACACATAGTTTACAGATAGATATGTTTTTATTGTCATTATCTATAGGTTTATTGAATGTGGCTGTTTTAAATATTAATAATATGAGAGATATGGATAATGATTATGAGAATGGAAAGTATACTATGGCAGGATGGTTAGGAATGAAAAAAGCAAAGTTATATCATACGATATCCATATTAATTGCAGTTCTGTCAGGAGGAATTTTTATTTTTTTTAATAAAAAAAGTAATATGTACCAATGGGCTTCTTTTATTTTAGTTGTTATTTTTTTAATTTTTCATATTAAGAGAATCATTTTTTTAGAAGAAAAAAAATCATTCAATTTAGAGTTAAAAAGATTAATTTTTATTATTCTTTTATATGGATTAAGTATAGGAATTAGTAATTTATAAAAACATGAAAATAACTTTTTTCACTCATAATACATTTTTGTTAGAAGTAAATGAAAAGAATTTATTGATAGATCCCTTTTTTTCTGGAAATCCTTTTTTCAATAATAGGAATTATTTAAAATGTATTGATTTTTATTTAAAAAAAGTAGATTATATATTGCTAACTCATGCGCATTATGATCATGTATGCGATGTTGAATTTTTTTCACAAAAATTCAGTAATGTTTTAGTTATATCTAATTATGAAATTTCTAATTATTTTGAAAAAAGAGGAATAAAGACATATGGAATGAATTATGGATCTTTCATTTCTTTTCCTTTCGGAAAATTAAAATATGTTTTTTCTGCTCATTCCAGTGTTTTTTCCGATGGAACTTATGGAGGAAACCCTGGAGGATTTTTATTACATACAAATAAAGGAAATTTGTATATATCAGGTGATACATCATTAATGAATGAAATGAAGATTATTCCTATTTTTGGATCATTAAAAATTTCTATTTTACCGATAGGAGGGAGATATACAATGGATGTAGAGGAAGCTATTCTTGCATCAGATTTTTTAAAGTGTAAAAGAATATTAGGGGTCCATTATGATACTTTTGAGGAAATTAAAATAGATAAAAACGAATCTAAAAAAAAGTTTTCTGAAAAAGGAAAAGAACTGATTTTATTAAAAATGGGGGAATCTATATATGTTTAGGTCTGTTTTTAGAACTAAAAAATGAAATTATGGAAAAATTAAATTTTTTTCTAAAAAAAAAAGTTTTTTTTTAGAAAAAGAATATCTAATTCTAATAAAATATTTCATCACAATACTGTTTGGTTTATTATTTTGGAAAAAAATAATAAAGTAGGGATAGGAGAATGTAATCCAATTTTGGATAAATTCATTTTAAATAATCTTGACAAATTTAAAATGGAATTAAAAGATTGTTTAAAAAAAGTAATTTCTTTAAAAAAGACAAAAATATGTTATTACAATAAATATATTTCATATTCGTCTATTTTTTTTGGATTAGAGCAGGCTTTTTTAGGTTTAAAAAACAAATTTCATATATTATATGATTCTGAATTCACTCATGGTAAAAAAGGTATTTTTATAAATGATTTAATATGGTTGGATTTTTTCAAAAACAAAAAGAAAAACAATATAATAAAAAAAATAGAGGAAAAATTTTTTGAAGGATATTCTTTTATAAAAATGAAAATTAGTTCTAATCTTTTTGATTATCAATATTTAATATTAAAAAATATTCAAAAAAAATATCCATTTGTAAGAATACGCATAGATGCAAATGGTTGTTTCAAAAATACTAAAAAAGCCTTATATTGTTTAAATAAACTTTATGATTTAAATATCATTGATTCAGTGGAACAACCTATCCCATCTGGGAACTGGAAAGAAATGTCAAGAATATGTAAGGAATCAAAAATTCCCATTGCATTAGATGAAGAATTATATGGAATTAATAAGTTGAAAGATAAAAAAAAATTATTAAATATTATTTATCCAAAATATATAGTTTTGAAACCTAGCTTAAATAGAGGATTTTCTGGATCTAGAGAATGGATATTAGAAGCTAATAAAAGAAAAATAAAATGGTGGGTTAGTTCTTCTTTGGAAAGTAATATCGGATTGAATGCTATTACTCAATGGACTTTTATGATGGAACAAAAATATGGATGTAAAAATGAGATTGTTCATGGATTGAATACAGGAGATTTATATATCAATAATTGGAATTCCCCTTTAAAAGTTAAAAAAGGTTCTGTTTGGTATGATCCATATTTCATTTCAAATATTAAGATATTTTAATAATAAAAAAATGTGGATAGATTTTTCTTCTAAAAAAACACTGAATGATTCTTATGATTCCCTTAGTAAGGAAAATAAAAATTTTTATTGGAAGAATTCTATTTTCTCTTTTTTAAGAAATTGGTTTGATAACGAATCCTTGGTAACCATATATACTTCTGGAACGACAGGTGTTCCTAAAAAAATTTTTTTGAAAAAAAAATATATGTTTGAAAGAGCAATAAAAACAGTAGAATTCTTGAATTTAAGAGAAAAAGGATTAAAAGGTTTTTTATGTCTTTCTACAGATTTTATAGCTGCTAGAATGTTTTTAGTTCGTGCTATTATTTTTAAATGGAAAATTTATTGTGTAGAACCATCATCTAACCCATTAAAAAATGTTAAAAAATTTTTTGACATTGCATCAATGGTTCCTATGCAAGTCTTTTATAGCTTTCAATATTTAAAGTATATTAAAATTTTATTGATAGGAGGGGCTTCTATTTCCAATATTTTGGAGAAAAAATTGAAAAATATTGCAACTGTTTGTTATTCTACTTACGGAATGACAGAAACTTTAGGACATATAGCTATAAGAAAAATCAATGGATTAAATAAATCTATATTTTATAAATCATTTCATGATATTCATTTAAGTGTAGATAAAAGAGATTGTTTGAAGATATTTTCTTCATCTTGTATAAATTATTCAATACAGACAAATGATATTGTATCTATGAAAGAAAGTGATAAATTTTATTGGATCGGAAGATATGATAATGTTATTAATAGCGGAGGAATTAAAATTATTCCTGAATTGATAGAGAGGAATATAAGTTCTTTTATTCCTATTTACAAACGATTTTTTATATCTTCTATTCCAGATAAAATTTTTGGAGAAAGGATAGTATTAATTATTGAAGGAGATCCTTTTCAATTTGAACTTTCAAACATTATTTTTAGTGGAAAAAATAAATTTTATAAACCAAAAGATATTTTTTTCGTTCCTCATTTTATAGAGAACTCACTCGGAAAATTTAATAGAAAAGCTATAATGAAGGAACTTATTAAAAATAATGTAATCATAGAAAAACAAAAGAAATGAAAGAAATGTATTATATTTGTAAGAGTGATATTATGAATATCTATTTTTTTACTTTCCCTTTGAGTTAAGTAATTCGAAGGGTTTTTTATTTTATCGTGATAAAAAATGAAAAACATCAAGTGGAAAATTTTATTAAAAAAATATTGTTGATAATAATAAAGGATAAAATGATAAAAGAAACAATTTTTTTGTAGAAATAATATATATTTTTTTCTAAAAAATTCGTTTAGTTATACTTGATAAAAAGTACAAAAAGTGAAATTTTGATCTTATTTTTAGATAGGATAATCCTAAAAATTAGATATAATAAAACATTAAGATAATAATAGTTTTTCTTATATGATTAAATCAATAAAAATTAAATGTTAGACTTTGTAAGTACTGTATTTGAAAATAATAAAAAACGAGATCCTTTTCCTAGCAAGAAAAAAATTGAAGAATTTGTGGAATCTTTTTTTAATTTTTTATTTACTCCTGATCGGTATGTTTTACAAAATATATCTTCATTTCAAGATAGGTACAATGAATTAAAATATTTTTTGTATGAAATATTTCTTGAATTAAATATTGATAAAAAAAATTCCGAATGCTTTTCTAGAAAATTTTTTAAAGAAGTTCCCAATATTTATCAAACATTAATAATAGATGCTAATGCTATATTAGAATCAGACCCTGCTGCAACTGTTGTAGAAGAAATTTTTCTTTCTTATCCTGGTTTTTTTTCTACTGTATTATACAGAATAGCTCATCAATTATGGATTCAAAATATTCCAATTATCCCAAGATTGATTACGGAATATGCACATAGTAAAACAGGAGTGGATATTCATGCTTCTGCAAGAATAGGAAAATCTTTTGCAATTGATCATGGAACGGGAATAGTTATAGGTTCCAGTACAAAAATAGGAAATGAAGTAAAAATATATCAAGGAGTTACTTTAGGTGCTATTTATGTAGATAAAAAATTATCTAATCAAAAACGTCATCCTACTATAGAAGACAAAGTAACTATATATTCTGGAGCTACTATTTTAGGAGGAAAAACTATAGTAGGTCATGATAGTGTTATAGGAGGAAATGTTTGGTTAACTCAAAGTATTCCACCTTTTTCCATAGTATATCAAAAAAATGAAGTAAGAATGAGAAATAATAGTCCTTTTCCTGATCCTATTAATTTTATGATATAAAAAAAAATAAGAAATGAAATTTGATAGTATTTTAAACACTATTGGAAATACACCTCATGTTCATCTTCATAGGTTGTTTCCAAATCATCAAGTTTGGATAAAATTGGAAAGGACTAATCCAGGGGGAAGTATCAAAGACAGAATAGCTCTATCTATGATAGAAGATGCTGAAAAAAAGAAAATAATCTGTAAAGGAGATGTAATAATAGAACCTACTTCTGGAAATACAGGAATAGGATTAGCTATGGTTTGTGCAGTGAAGGGTTATCGTTTGATATTAGTTATGCCAAAGTCTATGAGTATTGAAAGGAGAAAGTTATTTTCTATTTTTGGAGCAGAATTTGTTTTAACTTCAAGAGAAAAAGGAATGAAAGGTGCTATTCAAAAGGCAGAAGAACTTGTTTCTTCTATTCCTAATTCATGGATGCCTAAACAATTTGATAACGTATCCAATGTTAATATTCACATGACTACGACTGCAAGAGAAATTATAAATTCTTTTCCTGAAGGAATAGATTATTTTATTACTGGAGTTGGAACTGGAGGACATATAACCGGAATAGGAGATGTTTTAAAAAATAAATTTAAAAATATAAAAATTTTTTCTGTAGAACCAGTAGAATCTCCAGTCATATTTGGTGGAGATCCAAATCCTCATTCTTTACAAGGTTTAGGTGCAGGTTTTATTCCTTCTATTTTAAATGTGAAAATACTAGATGGTACTTTTTTAGTTTCTAAAGAAGATGCATTTATTTATGTTCGTAAAATAGCAAAAAAAGAAGGAATTCTTGTTGGAATCTCTACGGGAGCAGTTTTATCAGCTATAGATAAACAATTATCAAAGTTTTCGGAAAAATCTGTAATATTAACATTTAATTATGATACTGGAGAAAGATATCTTTCAGTTGAAAATCTTTTTTGAAAAAAGTAAACCTTTATATGTATATATGTATATGTAGAAACATATTACGTTCTATTACTCTTCATGAAGAGTAACTTCATTGATTTCAATAAAAACGTATAAAAAATTAAAATATTTTTGCTTTATACGTATAAAGATGTAATGAACAGTAGGTTTAATTACCATTTGATGCATATTTATGCATAATTATAATGATTTTTATTTTTCTATAAATGTAAAAATAAAATGTTATCTGAATCAAATAAAAAAACATTGATTAAATTAATCAAAGAATCTTCTCAAGAAGAGATTATATGGATTTGTGGATATATATCCGGATTATTATGTCCTGATTCTGTAGAATATTCTTTTGATTTTATCAAAAAAAAAGAATTAGAAAAAAACATTACATTAGTTTATGGAACAGAAACAGGAAATTCTAGAAATTTAGCTTTTGATATTTATCAAAAGCTAAAACTTAAAGGATTGAATATAAGTTCAGTAGATTTAAATTTGTATCCTTTGCAAAATCTTGAAAAAGAAGATTATTTATTCATAATAATTAGTACATATGGGGAAGGAGAACCTCCTTCTTCTGCAAAAAATTTTTTTGATTTTATTCATAAGAAAGGTGTTCTCTTAAAGAAGTTGAAATATGGTGTATTAGCTTTAGGAGATAGATCTTATCCATTTTTTTGTAAGGCTGGAGTAGATGTAGATAAACGTTTACATGATATGGGAGGAGTTAGAATCATTTCATTACATAAATGTGATGTTGATTACGAGGAAGAGGCAAATAAATGGTATTTGAAAATTTTAAATTTTTTCCAGAAAGGAGAATTTGAAAAAAAAAATGAAAGAACAATAATATATGGAAAGATTTCTAATAATATATCATTAAGTAATAAAAAAAAAGGATCTAATAAAGAAATTCGTCATATTGAAATTTTTGTACAAAATGATATTAAATATTTTCCTGGTGATTCTGTAGGAATATTCCCTGAAAATTCTTCAGAAGAAGTTGATTCTATAATGGAATTTTTATTGGAAAATGAAGATATAAGATACGAATTAAAAGAAGAAAAATATAAACAGAAAATATTGAATCTTTTTAAAAAAAAATTTAATATTTTCTGTTTATCAGACAATTTTCTAAAAAAATATTTTTCTTTATCTGAAAGAAAAGATATTTTTATTAATCGTAATCATGATAATAATAATAAATGGAGACTTATTGATCTTCTAAAAGAATTTCCTTTCAAAAAAGAGTTTTCCCTAAAAAATTTAATGGAAATAATGGAACCAATAAAACCAAGATTATATTCTATATCTTCTTCTCCTAAAGTTCATCATAATGAAATACATATTACTGTATCTCGTCATTCTTTTCAATTAAATGGAAAAAATGTGTTTGGTCATTGTTCTGATTTTTTATCTAAATTAAAAAAAGGAGATAGATTATACTTTTTTATTCATAAAAACCGATTCTTTAGGTTACCAAAAAATTATGATAAAGATATAATTCTTATTGGACCTGGAACTGGAATAGCTCCTTTTCGTTCTTTTTTATATGAAAGAGAATATATTGGAGGAAAAGGAAAAAATTGGTTATTTTTTGGAGGTCAACATATTGATACAGACTTTTTATATCAAAAAGAAATTCAAAATTGGGAAAAAAAAAGGATTATTCATTGCGTAAGTCTTTCTTTTTCAAGAGATCAAAATAAAAAAATATATGTGCAAGATAAAATATGGGAAAATAGAAAAGAATTTTTTTCATGGATAAAAAATGGAGCATATGTTTATATTTGTGGTAAAAAAAATCCTATGAGTATAGATGTTGAAAAAATGATCTATAATGTAATAGATAAAGTAGGAGGATATGATCCGGTATTTTTTATAAAAAAAATGAAAAAAGAAGGAAGATACTTAAAAGATGTATATTAGAAAATATAGAAAAATTTATAAAATTCAATTAGAAAATCAAGTTAGAATTTAATTATCAGAATCTGAATCATTCAAATTTTGCATAATTTTTTTAGAATTTAGTTGTTGGTTTAACAAAATAATTTTTTCTATAATTATCTCATCCATTTTAGATTTAGATTCTTTTGTCCATCCAGCAATATGTGGAGTAAGTATAACTTTTTCAGAATAAATAAGATCAAAGAAAGTTTTGGACTGTTTATTATTTTGATTATAATGAAAAATATTTTCATATAATAAATTTTCATATTCTAACACATCTAAACATGCTGCATATATTTTTCCATTTTTTAATGCTTTAACTAAATGATTTGTAATAACGCATTCACCACGAGATGTATTTATAAAATAAAAAGGTTTATAAAATTTTTGTATAAAATTATAATTAATCATTCCTTTTGTTTTTTTTGTATAAGGAACATGTAAACTAATTACATCTGATTTTTGAAAAATTGTACTCATGTCAACTTGATTTGCATAAATATCTCCTACATTAGGTAATGTATCATAACATAATATACTGGTATCAAATCCAGAAAGTTTTTTTGCCAAAGATTTTCCAGTATTTCCATATCCAATAATTCCTATTGTTTTCTTCATAATTTCCATTCCTCTATTATTTTCTCTATTCCATATTCCTTTTTTAATTTGTTGATTAGAGACAATAATATGGTTCATAGCACATAAAAGCATTCCTATTGCATGTTCCGCTACAGAATCTTTATTTCCTTCTGGAGAAGAAATTAAAGTTATTCCTCTTTTGAAAGCGTAATACTTATCTATATTTTCTATTCCAGATCCAATTCTAGCTATAAATTTTAGATTGATAGCTTTTTTAATAAATTCATTATCTATTTTTAATCTGCTTCTCAAAATAATTCCGTCATATAGGGAAAGATTAATTTTATCTGTTGAATCATAGTAATTTTCATCACAAATAAATCCTTTTTTTTTTAGTTTTTGTATAATAAAAGAACAATTCTTTTCTAAAATTAATATTCTCTTAATCATAAAAATTAATATTATTTGTTATAATCTGTATTTTTATTATAGTTATTTAAATTATTATTAATATCTTCTACAGTTTCTTTCTCTTTTTTATCTTCTTTTTCTTCCTCTTTTTCTTCTTTTTCATCATTTACAATAACATTTTTCTCTTTAAAAAAATGTTGTTTTTCACATTGATCCCAATAATTTTGATAATTTTTAGATTTATGAAAAAATAATTTATCATGATAAATTTTATTCATATGTTTATATAAGCTTTTCATATAATAGGCCCATATAGGTAAAGCCATATTTGCTCCTTGTCCTAATTTTATATTATCAAAATGGGAAAATCTATCTTCCCAACCAACCCAAACTCCAGTTGTTAAATTTGGTACCATGCCAATGAACCATCCATCTGAATTTTCATTAGTTGTTCCTGTTTTTCCTGCTACTTCTCCTATAAAATTATATTTTTTTAATCTTTTTGCTGTTCCATATTGAACTACCCCTTGCATTATTTTTAACATAATATATGCTACTTCTTCGCTAAGAACTTGTCTTTTACTAATATCTACATTATCTATTATTAAATTTCCATTTTCGTCCTTTATTTTCAATAAAATGCTAGGTCTAACATAAAATCCATAATTAGTAAATGTGTTAAATGCTCCTGTCATTTCATATAATGTTAAATCAGCGGAACCAAGTGCTATAGATGGATGTTTAGGTATTATAGATTCTATTCCCATTTTTTTTGCTAAATCAATTACAGGACCTGGAGTGATTTGTGATATTAAACGAGCTGATATCGTATTAACAGATAGAGCTAATCCATCTTTTAATGTAAGAAATCCTCCATACTTTCCATTGGAGTTTCTAGGATTCCATTTTCCTAAACGAAATTTTTCATTTGAAATTTTTGTACAAGGATTATAATGCAATTTATTAATAGCAGTCGCGTATAAAATAGGTTTAAAAATAGAACCAACTTGACGTTGTGTTTGTGCTACATGATCATATTGAAAATAATTAAAATCTATACCTCCTACCCATGCTTTTATAAATCCAGTACATGGTTCAATAGACAGTAATCCTGCTTGAATAATACTTTTTTGATAACGAAGAAAATTCCACGGGGATATTAGTACTTTTTTAGGCCCATTCCAAGTAAATAATTTTATTAATTGAGGTTCCTTAAATATTTTTATAATTTTGTCTTCTGTTAGTCCTTTTTGTTTTAAATCTTGATAAAGAGAAGTTCTATGCATTGCAGATATTAATATTCTCTTTGTTTTCTTTTGAGAAATATTTAAAAATGGAAAATTTTTATTTCTTCTTTGAAAATGATTAAACAAAATTTGTAACTTACTAAGATGTTTTTTTACTGATTTTTCTGCATAATCCTGCATTTTTACATCAATAGATGTGTATATTTTTAATCCGCTAGAATAAAGATTCAATTTTTGTCCAGTTTTATTTTCATGTTCATTTAAAGCTTCCTGAATTTCCTTTTTTAAAAATTCTCCATAATAAGTAAGTAATTCAAAATCTTTTTTTTGTATTTTAAAATTAATTTTTACAGGTTTTTCTAATTCTTTTTTATATCTATATGCATTTAAAAAATTATATTTTTTCATTTGAAACAAAACTAAATTTCTTTGTTTTTTTGCTCTTTTAGGATAATTTTTAGGATTGTATAAGGATGGATTCTCTAACATTCCAACCAATGTTGCACTTTCTCCTAAATTGAGTTCAGAAACTTTTTTATTGAAATACGTATGAGCTGCCGTTTCTATTCCTTTTGCATTATATAAAAAATCAAATTTATTATAATACATTGTAATAATTTCTTCTTTTGTATAACGTTTTTCCAACTCTATAGCCATAACCCATTCTAAAAGTTTTTGATGAATTCTTTGTAATTTATTTTTTGCAGATTGTCTTGTAAAAAGAAGTTTTGCTAATTGTTGAGATATAGTACTACCACCTCCTCTTTTTCCTAGAGAAAGAATTGCTCTAAGAAGAGATTTAGCATCTATTCCAGAGTGATATTGAAAACGAATATCTTCTTTTGCTAGTAAAGCATTAACAAGATTTTTTGGAAGTTGTTTATAAGTAATTATAGTCCTATTTTCGGAAAAAAATTTCCCTAAGAGTATTCCATTAGAATCATATACTTCTGATCCTACTTCCATAGTAGGGTTTTCTATATCATTAGTACTAGGCAAATTTCCTAAATAACCTTTAGAAGCTGCATAAAAAATTGCGAATATAGCACTTATTCCTATAAAAAATAAAAACCAAAAACAAAAAATGAGTATACGAAAATAATAATTTACTTTTGTACTTTTTTTATACACGCAAAAAAATCGTTTTTATTAGCATATATTATATAGAAAAATCTTTAAATGTTAATTCTGTTTTTTTTATAGTATTAATTGTTGACAATTCTTCTAGAGGAGGTGCTATTTGATTTTTTTCTAAGATTTTTTTAATTTTTTTTACTTCTATTCCATACCAAGTATTTGGATTCTTAATGTAAGAAAACCACATTTTTTTTTTAAAAACATCAATTTTCATACATTGAGCAATTCCTTTTTCTGTATGAATTTTTTTGTTAAAATCTGGAAAATCTTTTATAGAATCTAAATAGGCATCTAATTCGTAATTAAGGCAACATTTTAATTTACTACATTGCCCAGTTAATTTTTGAATGTTAATAGAAAGTTGTTGATATCTTGCAGAATTAGTAGAGACACTTTGAAAATTTTTTAACCAAGTGGAACAACAAAGCTCTCTACCACAAGAACCTATTCCCCCAATTTTTCCTGCTTCTTGTCGGTATCCTATCTGACGCATTTCTATACGAGTGTGAAATTGAATAGCTAATTCTTGAATTAATTTTCTAAAATCCACTCTATTTTCAGCTGTGTAATAAAAGGTAGCTTTTTCCCCATCTCCCTGATATTCAACATCACAAATTTTCATAGAAAGGTTTAAATGATTTGAAATTTTTTTAGCCTTTAAAAGAGTTGAAGATTCTTTGTTTCTAAAAAATTTCCAAATACGTATTTCTTTATATGTTGATTTTCTATATATCTTTTTTAAGGTCTCTACATTTATATTTCTTGTTTGTAATTTGGCCAATTCTCCAGTTAAAATTACTGTACCTATATCATATCCTTTTCCCGATTGAGTCTCTACAGAAACAATGTCTCCTTGTAATGGAGACGTTATTTCTGTAGAAATAAAAAATTCTTTTCTATTATTTTTAAATTGCACTTCCACAACATCATTATTTTGATCTCCAAAAGGAGATTTTATATTGGATAACCAATCCAATACATTCAGTTTTTTGTAGCATTTTTTTTTACATTTATTTTTTAAACAATTAGAACATGATTTGTTCATTATCCTAATAACTTTTATTTAACATAAATTATACATAAATATATATGATATAAAAATTTTTATGAATAAAAACGAAAAAATAGCTGTATTTCCTGGATCTTTTGATCCCATTACTTTAGGACATTTCGATATTGTTATTAGATCTTTGAATTTGTTTGATAAAATTATCATAGCTGTTGGAAAAAATTTTAGAAAAAAAAATATGTTTTCTCTTCAAAAAAGAAAAGAATGGATTAGAAAAACTTTTGTTGACTTCATTTACAAACATAAAATAGAAATAGATTCATTTAATGGATTAGTTATTTCTTTTTGCAGAAAAAAAAAAGCAAAATTTTTGTTAAGAGGTATTAGAAATCAATTTGATTTTGAATTCGAAAAAAATATATTATTCACTAATAATAAATTAAATAAAAAAAATTTTATTGAAACTGTTTATTTTATTTCTTCTTATGATAAGTCTCATATTTGTTCTTATCTTGTAAGAGATATTATGAAAAATGGTGGAGATTATACTATGTTTGTTCCTTCTTCTGTAAGAATAGAAGAATAATAGAAAAGAGTAAAGAATATCTCAAATTAATAATAAAACTTTTTAGTTTTAGTTCTAAATCAAAAAATTATTTTTTAGTATTTTCTTGTTTATCCAATTCGTCAATCCAACTAAGAATAATTTGTTTTCTTTCCAGATTAACATCTATTAATTTAACTTTTACTTTATCCCCTAAGTGATAAATTTTTCTTTTTTTTTTTCCAATTATACTATAATTATTTGAATCTAGAACATAATAATCTTCTTTAATATCACGTAATCGTACCATTCCTTCTGTTTGAAATAACAGTAAATCGATATAAACACTCCAACCAGTGAATCCTGTAATAATACCATAAAATTCTTCTCCTAGAAATTTTTTGATATACTTTACTTGAATATATTTCAGAAAATCTCTTTCCGCATCTATAGCCAATCGTTCTTTATAACTGCAATGTTCAGATTGTTTTTCATAAAATTCCATTGTTTTTAGTTTATACGTTTTTTCATTAGTTTTATTAAAACTATTATTTACTTTTTTCAAGTAATAAGATAATAAACGATGGGCTATTATATCTGAATATCTCCTTATAGGAGAAGTAAAATGAGTATAATGAAAAAAAGATAATCCATAATGTCCTATGTTTTTTGTAGAGTATCTAGCTTTGCTCATAGCACGAAGAATTAAATTTTCAATCATATTTTGTTCTGGTTTCCCTTTAATTTTTTTCAATAAGCAATTAATAGAGGTTTTTAACCTATTAAAATCTAAAAAGTAACCTAAAGGTTCTATAATTTTTTTTAGCAAAAAAATTTTCTGAAAATCAGGTTTATCATGAATTCTGTATATAAAAAGTTTATTAGAAGGGGTTTCGTTAAAATTTAAACTAACAAACTCTGAAATTTTCCTATTGGCCAATAACATAAATTCTTCTATTAACCGGTGAGCGTCGTTGTTCTTTTTTAAATCTAGAGATATTGGATTTTTTTTCTCGTCTAAATGAAACTTAACCTCAATCTTTTCAAGATATATAGATCCATTTTTTAATCTTTTTTTTGTTAATATTTTAGAAAATAGGAATAAATTATAAATTTCTTCATGAAAATCTCCTTTTTTTTTATCTATGATTTCTTGTATTTCTTCATATGTAAATCTTCTATTAGATTGTATAATTGTTTTACCAAACCAATTTTTTAATATTTTTCCTTTATTGTCTATGTTAAAAATATAGGAAAAACTTAATCTATCTTTTTTTGGTTGTAGGGAACAAAGATCATTTGATAATATTTTTGGAAGCATCGGAATAACTTTTCCTATAAAATAAATAGATGTAGCACGTGAATATGCTTCTTGATCTATAAAACTTCCTTCTTCTATATAATGAGAAACATCAGAAATATGGACTCCTATTTCCCAGGTTTCATTATTTAATTTTCTAATTGATAATGCATCATCAAAATCTTTTGCGTTAAAAGGATCTATAGTAAAAGTATTGATATTACGCATATCTCTTCTTATTTCACTATTTATATCATAAATTTCTTTTGAATGAATTTTTTTAGCTTCTTCTTCTACTTCCTTTGGGAATTCGTAAGTAATTTTATATTCTTCTAATAATGAAAAAATTTCAGTTTTATATTCTCCAGATTTTCCAAATACTTTTATAATTTTTCCTAAAGGATTTTTTAATTTTTTGGGCCATGATATGATTTCAACTAATACTTTATCGTTGTGGTTATATTTATTAAAATTATCTATTGGAATAAATATGTCTACATGAATGCTATTATTGTTTACTATAACTAATCCATACTTGGAATTATATTGGAAATTCATTTTTAATATTCCAATAAAATTTTTTGTTTTTCTTTTGATAACTTTTAATACTTCTCCTTCTATTTTTATTCCTTTTCTATTTTTTTTGTTGAAAATTATTTTTACTAAATCTCCTTCTAAAGACCGGTTTGTTTTATTTTTTGGAATAAAAACATCTTTTTGAAATCCTTTAATATTTACAAAAGCAAATCCATGAATAGTTATATTAATATAACCTATTGCAAAATTATCATTGTAATGTTTTTTTTTTATTTTTTTTTCTGATTTCATGATAATAAAACATATCTATTTATTATTATTTCATTGACATTGTAAAAATGTACTACAATCTACAAGATTTTATCTAAAAAAACCGTTTTTCATTTTATTATTAAATTTAGGCATTGGATTTTATTTATTATATTTGCAATTATCCGTTTTTTTACTTTAAATAAAAATAAAAATAACTTTTTTTAAGATGAAAAGTAAACGTATATTATATGTTTCTTCAGACTTATTTCCTTTTTCATCAGAGAATCCGATATCTTTATCCGTTTTAAGAGCTACTAAGTTTATGCAATCAATAGGAAACGATGTCCGCATTTTTATGCCTCGTTTTGGAGTAATCAATGAAAGAAGACATCAATTACATGAAGTAATTCGTTTGTCAGGAATGAATTTACTCATAAACGATATAGATCAACCATTATTGATAAAAGTAGCATCTATTCCTGATGCTAGATTACAAGTTTATTTTATAGATAATGAAGAATATTTTAAAAGAAAAGCTATATATGAAGATGAGAATGGAATTTTTTTTCAGGATAATGATGAAAGAGCTTTATTTTTTACAAAAGGAGTTTTGGAAACTGTCAAAAGGTTAAATTGGAAACCTGATATTATCCATATATATGGATGGATTAGTTCTTTTATTCCTTTATATATTAAAAATTTTTATAAAAATGATCCTGTATATCAAAATGTAAAAATAGTTTCATCTATTTACAATAAACCTTTTCAAGGTTGTCTCAATAAAGAAATTATAAAAAAAATTAAACTTGATGGTATAAAACCTAGAAAATTAAAATTGTTGGAAACTCCGGATTATTTTAATTTGATAAAATTTTGTATGTATTTTTCGGATGCTATAATAAAAGGAGATCTTACCTTTCCTCAGGAAATAGAAGATTATATAAAAATAAAAAAATTGTTAGTATTAAAATATTATCCTGTAGAAAAAATAGAAAAGGTTTATCAACAATTTTATAAAGAAACTGTTTTAGAAGAAATAAATTAATTATTCATAATAACAAAAATAGAAAATTTCTAATTTTATCAGTTAGAATGTGTGGTATAATTGGTTATTTAGGTTATAGAGAAGCTTATCCTATTCTAATTAATGGATTGAAAAAATTGGAATATAGGGGATATGATAGTTCTGGAATTGCTATTTTTTATAAAAATGGATATAGTTTGTGCAAAACAAAAGGAAGAGTTTACGAATTAGAAAGAAAAATATATTATGATAAGGTAAAAATAAGTGGAACTACTGGAATAGGTCATACAAGATGGGCAACACATGGGGTTCCAAATGATATCAATGCTCACCCTCACGTTTCTAATTCTAATGATCTTATCATGATTCATAATGGAATTATAGAAAATTATCATGCAATTAAAATTATTTTATCAAAGAATGGTTTTACTTTTAAAAGTAAAACCGATACAGAGGTTCTTATTAATTTTATTGAATTTCTTAGAAAAGAGAATAAATTTTCTTTAGAAGAAGCTGTAAGAATTTCTCTCAATGAAATAGTAGGAGCTTATTCTATTGCCGTCGTGGATAAATATTATCCTGATAAAATTATTATTGCAAAATTGGGAAGTCCTCTTGCATTAGGAATTAATGAAAAAGAATTTTTCATTGCATCTGATCCCATTCCTTTTGTAGATTATACAAATAATGCTCTTTATTTAAAAGATGGAGAAATGGCTATTCTTAAAAAAGGAAAAGAATTAGATTTGAGAAAAATTGTAGATAATCATAAACTCCATCCAATTATTAAAAAACTTAAAATAAATTTAAAACAAATAGAAAAAGGAAAGTATAAGTATTTTATGTTAAAAGAAATACATGAACAACCAAAAACAATTTTAGATACACTACGTGGTCGATTGTTAATTTCAGAATGTGGTATGATTTATATTGACGGAATTGAATCTAATAAAGATATTTTTATTAATGCTAAATGCATAACTATAGTAGCATGTGGAACTTCATGGCATGCTAGTTTAATTGGAGAATATTTATTAGAAGAATTTGCTCGTATTCCAGTAGAAGTAGAATATGCTTCAGAATTTAGATATAGAAATCCTATTATAGGTAAAAAAAATGTAATTATTGTGATTTCTCAATCAGGAGAGACGGCAGATACTTTATCTGCTTTAAAATTAGCAAAAAAAAAAGGAGCATTTGTTTTTGGTATTTGTAATGTTGTAGGCTCATCTATAGCAAGAATTGTAGATGCAGGAGCTTATACTCACGCAGGTCCTGAGATAGGAGTAGCGTCTACAAAATCTTTTACTGCTCAAATTACAGTTCTTGTTTTATTAGCTTTAAAAATAGGAAAATATAGATCTACTATAAATGATTATCGTTACAAATGTTTATGCCAAGAGCTTAGGTCCATTCCAGAAAAAATAGATCATGTATTGAAAACAGATAATTCTATAAGAGAAATTTCAAAAATTTATCACAATGTAAATAATTTTCTTTATTTAGGTAGAGGAATTAATTTTCCAGTTGCTTTAGAAGGAGCTTTAAAACTAAAAGAAATATCTTATATTCATGCAGAAGGTTATCCTGCAGCAGAGATGAAACATGGACCTATTGCCTTAATTGATGAAAATATGCCAGTGGTTATTATCGCTATAAAAAAAGGATTTTATGATAAAATAGTAGGAAATATTCAAGAAATTAAAGCTAGAAAAGGTAAAGTAATCGCCATAGTTAATGAAGGAGATATTCAAGTTAGTATGTTAGCAGATCACGTTATAAAAATTCCATATCTTTCGGAAGAACTTAGTCCTTTAGTTACTGTCATTCCTCTTCAATTGTTAGCTTATCAAATTGCTTGTATACGGGGAGAAAATGTGGATCAACCAAGAAATTTAGCTAAGTCTGTTACAGTAGAATAGTGCTATTTATTTTTTTGTGTTTATATATTTCTCTAATGCCATAGACATAGAAGGAAATTCTGGAGTTGGAACTTTGATATCTATTTTTAGACCCGCTTGACAAGCTGCATACAAAGTATTTTTACCGAAAGTGGCAATTTTTATATTTTTTTGATTAAAATTAGGAAAATTCTCAAACAGAGATCTAATCTCTGCTGGACTAAAAAATACTAAAATATCATAACATATATGTTTTAAATCAGACAAATCGCTATAAGCAGTTTTATATAAAATAGCTCTTTTCCAAAAAATATTTAGTTTGTTTAACATGTTTGGGATTTCCTTTTTTAAAATATCTGAAGAAGGTAAAAGAAATTTTTCTTTTGTATTTTTTTTTATATAAGGTATAATATCTTTAAATGATTTATTTCCAATACAAATTTTTCTTTTTCTATAAACAATATACTTTTGCAAATAAAAAGCAATTGTTTTTGTTTGACAAACGTATTTCATAGTAGGTGGAACTTTAAAACGCATAGACTTAGAAAGTCTAAAATAATGATCTACAGATTTTTTGCTTATAAAAAGAACTACGGTAAAATTAGAAAAATTTATTTTCTGTTTTCTTACATCACTAGGCGATGCACCTTTTATTTCTATAAAAGATCTAAAATCAATGTTGATATTTTTATTTTTACAAAGTTTTAAATATGGAGAATCATAGCCTCCTGTTAAAGGTTGTGAAATAAGAATATTATTTATCTTCATATCTTATTTGTGATACAAAAAGTATTATGCTTGAAATCCGTAAATTTATACAGAAAATTTATACAAAAAAAAAGGCACAGAGCGGAATCGAACCGCTATAAAAGGTTTTGCAGACCTCTGCCTTTCCATTCGGCCACAGTGCCAAAAATATTAAAAGTTTTTATTCATATAAAACGATACATACTCTATCTATGTTTCCTTGCATTGGTGGATTTTCTTTGCAAATTTTTACTTTTGTATGTTTAATTATTTTATATCTCTTGTTAATTTTTTGAACTATTCTTTGTGCTAAATGTTCAATTAATTTTGAATTAATA
Source organism: Blattabacterium cuenoti (assembly GCF_014252295.1). Classification (NCBI taxonomy): domain Bacteria; kingdom Pseudomonadati; phylum Bacteroidota; class Flavobacteriia; order Flavobacteriales; family Blattabacteriaceae; genus Blattabacterium; species Blattabacterium cuenoti. The sequence continues at coordinate 366,547 of NZ_CP059215.1, read as the reverse complement.
TTCATTTCTTTTTCAACAATCCTATATAAATTAACATAATCAATAGTTTCTGATAATTTATCAGAAATAGAGGGTTTTTTAAGATCTAATTCAATTTCTATATTTACAATATAATGAGATCCAATTTTTTCTTCTTCCAAGATACATCCATGATATCCAAATAATCTTATGTTTTCTAGGATAATTTTATCCATTAAAATTATTTTATTACTTTGTTGTAATTTTCCTCAACTTTTTTCCAGTTGATAATTTTCCAAAAAGAAGATATATAATCTAAACGACGATTTTGATACTGTAAATAGTAAGCATGTTCCCAAACATCTAATCCTAATATTGGTATGCCTTCACAACCTATTCCAGACATAATAGGATTATCTTGATTTGCTGTAGAACAAATTTTTAATTTTTGTTCTTTTATACATAACCAAGCCCATCCAGATCCAAAACAATTAAATGCAGCAGAAGAAAATTCTTTCTTAAAAGAATCAAAAGAATCGAAATTTTTTTTAATTTTTTCATTTAAAAAAGGACTTGGATCTGTGTATCTAAGATTAGGAATTAGTATCTCCCAAAAGAGATTATGATTATAAAATCCTCCACTATTATTACGAATTTTTGTGTTTTCCATATAAGATTTTCTCAATATTTCTTCTATAGTCATATTCATCATATCTGTTCCAGAAATTAATTTATTCAAATTATCGGTGTAAGATGCATGATGTTTCTCATAATGGATTTTCATTGTTCTTCTGTCTATATAAGGTTCAAAATCACTATATGAATAATATAATTTTGGGAGTTTAAACGACATAATTTTTCTTTATTTTTTTATATAGAACAAATATAATGAAAAACTTAATTATTATTTAATATTAAGGATTTTATACCAGGAAGAACTTTTTTTTTCAAGCTTTCTAATAAGGCTCCTCCTCCAGTAGATAAATAACTGATTTTTTTATCATATCCTCCCATTTTTAAAGCCGCAATAGAATCTCCTCCTCCTACTAAAGAAAACGCACCTTTTTCAGTTGTTTTTGCAATTTTTTCTGCTATAGAAATGGTCCCTAAAGAAAAATTTGGATTTTCAAAAACTCCTACTGGTCCATTCCATAAGATCGTTTTTGATTGTTCTATAAAATCACAAAAATATTTTATAGAAGATGGCCCTATATCTAACCCAGTCCATCCATCTGGAATAGAATAAATAGAAGATATTTTAGTAGTTTTTGTATTATTAAATGAATTAGTTATAATAACATCTTTTGGAAGATGTAAAATGTTTTTTTTTTGACATTTATTAATAATTTTGGTTAAAATTTTTTCAATTTTAATCATTTTATTTTTTTCTTTTTCTATAAGAGAATTACCTATTCTTCCTCCTTTTTTTAAAATAAAAGGATAAGACATTCCACCTCCTATTAATATATGATCGGCAAAATTTATGATATTTTCAATAATTTCTATTTTAGAAGAAATTTTTGCTCCTCCTAATAAAATTGTGATAGGTCTGTTCTCTTTTTTTGAAAGAAAAAATTTATTCAAAAATTGAATTTCTTTTTGCATAAGAAATCCTATGCATTTTTTCTCCTGAAATAATTTTGGGAGAACAGTAATAGAAGTATGTGATCGATGAGAAGCTCCAAAAGCATCATTCACATAAATATCTCCCAATTTTGATAATTCAAATGCAAAATTTTCATTTTCTTCTTCTTCTTCCTTATAAAAACGGAGGTTTTCCAATAATAATACATCTCCATTTTCTAATTCATTAACTTTTTTTTCTACATTTTTTCCTATGCAATTTTCGAAAAATTTTACAGAAAGTTTTAAAATTTTGGACAAGATAGGAATTAAAAATTTTAAAGAATAAGTTTTAGATGGGAATCCTTTTGGTCTTCCAAAATGAGAAATAATAACGACTTTTCCTTTTTCAGATATGATTTTTTGAATAGTTGGAATACTATATTGAATACGGGTATCATCTGTTATTTTATGATATTTATTTACAGGAACATTAAAATCTGTCCTTAGTAAGGCTGTTTTATTTTTGAAATTAAAATCACTGATAGTTTTAATATTCTTTATCATTGGTTCATTGTCCTTATACTTATTAATTGCAATTTAATAAAATTATAAAATAAAATTTTTAATTTAATTTTAATGTATATTTATATCTCCGTGTTTTTTTTAATTTATGTTAATAGCAATAGGGTCCGATCATACAGGAGTATATTATAAATCTTTAATAATCTCTTTCTTAACTAAGATAGGATGTAAAATAAAAGATTTTGGATTTTCTGAACATGGAAAAGCAGTAGATTATCCTGATTTTATTCATCCCACAGCTGAATTTGTGAATGAAGGTAAAGCTGATTTTGGAATTATTATATGTGGAACTGGAAATGGAGCTGCTATGATTGCAAATAAATATAAAAAAATTCGTGCAGCTTTAGTATGGAATAAAGAAGTTGCTTTCTTGGCAAGAAAACACAATGATGCTAATATTATTAGTTTACCAGCACGTTTTTTAGATAAAAATGAAATTTTGGAAATTACAGAAACATTTTTAATAACCAATTTTGAAGGTGGAAGACATAAAATTAGAATAAGCAAAATACCAATACAAAATTATCCTCAGTAGCTCAGTTGGTTAGAGCACCTGACTGTTAATCAGGGTGTCGCTGGTTCGAGTCCAGCCTGAGGAGTTTAGTTTATCGGGGTGATGAAGGATAAGGTTGTTTAAAGGTTATTTAGAATATACGTTTAGGGGGGCGTGTATTGACTGGAATTATTCCAGTCACCCCGATTTTATTTTCCATAAATAAAATTGTGAACAATTTGAATTGCTTTTTTTTTTGTCTGAAACAAATCAGTATTAAATAAAATAAAGTCAAATTTCTTAGCAGAAAGATTTTCTTTTTTTGCTTTATTTATACGTGTATTTATCTGATCATATGATGTTTCAGAATTTCTTATTAAAAGTCTTTCTTTTAAAATTTTTATAGAATTTGCCATAATAAATATAGATAAAGAATTATCTGGATATTGTTTTTTTAAGCTCAATCCTCCTTTGACATCTACATCAAACAAAACATGTTTGTTAGATTCCCAAATTCTTAAAATTTCTTTTTTCAAAGTTCCATAAAATAGTTTAGGATAAACTTCTTCCCACTCCGCAAATTGATATTTTTTCATTTTAGAGATAAAATTATTTATGGATACAAAATAATAGTCCCTTCCATGTTTCTCATTATTTCTAATTGATCGTGTAGTACATGATATAGAAAATTTCAAGTCTGGAAATTTTGAAAGTAAACAATGAGAAATAGTAGTTTTACCAGATCCAGAAGGACCAGATAAAATGATCATTTTACCTTTTTTCATTTTATACTTATAATTTACTAACTTTGTTAGTTACTAATGGGAAATTAAATTTTTATAAAAATTCATATGAAACTAGGAGTAGTAGGAGTTACTGGTTTAGTAGGACGTGTAATGATAGATGTCTTAGAAAAAAGAAATTTTCCATTGGAGGAATTGTATATTTCTGCTTCTGAGAAATCTGTTGGAAGAGAATTTTCTTTTAAAGGAAGAGTATATAAAGTCATTGACTTGAATAAGTTATTATTAAAAAAACCGAATATTGTTTTATTTTCAGCAGGTTCAAGTATATCAAAAGAATGGGCTCCTAGATTTGTAAAAATAGGATCAACTGTCATAGATAATTCTTCTGCATGGAGAATGGATCCTACAAAAAAATTAATTGTTCCTGAAGTGAATGCTTCTTGTTTAGAAAAAAGTGATAAGATTATCGCTAATCCAAATTGTTCTACAATACAATTAGTAATGGTTTTATTTCCATTACATTTAGAATATAAAATACATAGAGTAATTGTTTCTACTTATCAATCAGTAACAGGAACTGGTAAAAAAGCTTTAGATCAACTAAATCAAGAAAAAGAGGGAAAGACTAAGAATGTTTGTAAAATTTATCCATATTCTATTCATCAGAATGTTTTACCTCATTGTGACTCTTTTTCCAAAGATGGTTATACAATAGAGGAATTGAAATTAATAAAGGAAACAAAAAAAATAATGAATAATAAAGATATAGCTATTACTGCTACAGCAGCACGTGTTCCTGTAATAGGTGGACACTCAGAAAGTGTAAATATTACATTTGAAAATAAACCTGATATAAATCATATATATAAAATTTTGCATAAAACAAAAGGAATTATTGTTCAAGATAATCCGAAAAAGAACATTTATCCTATGCCATTATATGCGCACAAAAAAGATGAAGTTTTTGTTGGTAGAATACGAAAAGACTTCTCATTTAAAAATTCTATAAATATGTGGATAGTATCCGATAATCTCCGGAAAGGATCTGCAACAAATGCTATTCAAATTGCAGAGTATATAATGAAAGAAAATTATATTTAGTTGTTTTTTTCAATAATGATAGTATATTCTCCTAATATATTTTCGACATTTTCGTAATGTGAAATTATTATTTCTATATTTCCTCTTAATGTATTTTGGAAAAATTTGGATATTTCTTTACAAATAGCAATGTTTCTTTGCATTCCAAAAAAATATTTTATTTCTTTTAATGTTTTTAATAATCTATGAGGAGATTCGTAGAAAACAATAGTTCTATTTTCTTTTGATAAAATTTCCAATTTACTTCTTCTTTTTTTTTTTGGTAAAAATCCAATAAAAGTAAATTCATTGATAGACAACCCTGAATTGACTAATGCTGGAATTAAAGCTGTAGGTCCAGGTAAACATTCCACAGGAATAGAATTATTAATACAATACTTAATTAATAAAAATCCCGGATCAGATATACTTGGAGTTCCTGCGTTAGATATTAATGCTAATTTTATTCCTTTCTTGATTTTTTTTATAAGATGAGGAATTCTTTTATGTTCATTATAAATATGATATTTATTTGTTTGAGTTGTAATATTATAAAATTTTAATAGTTTTTTAGAAACTTTATAACTCTCTACCAAAATTAAATCAACCTCTTTTAAGATACGTAATCCTCTGAAAGTAAAGTCCTCTAGGTTACCTATAGGAGTAGGAACAATATATAACATATTATAAATTTAAAACATTAAAAAATGTGTAAAAAAAGATATTATAAATCCATTTTTTATAAAATAAAAATCCATAACTTCTGTACCGCATTTATAAACTTTTAAAATTTATTGTATTTACATTAATAAAAAATTAAATTGATAAACATAATATTTCGTACTAATTCATTAATAAATAAAAAAATTATGTGAAATATTTTTTTAAAAATTTCATCATTAACTAAAATAGTTAATAATTTGTATTCTTAACTACTTAATTAAGATAAGAGTTTATCTATTAAAAGATTAATTAATAATTCATTCTGATGAAATAAACAGTAATGAGAGGTAAACAATATATATTTAGAAGTCGTTTTGTATCTGGAGAAATCATATTTAAATATGATTTCAATGGTTTTCTAAGGGAAGTAATTTTTCCTGAAAAACTTTCTTTATCACATTATGTATGGATTGGTAAATATTTACCTTATAATGAATCTATAATCAATAAAATGAGAAATGTAAGAGATGTTTTTTCTATAGAAGAAATACCTGCAGATTTATCTTTTAATCGTTTCTGGACCGATTATAGATATAAAGTGGGGAAAAAAAAAATGGCTGAAAATTTATGGAATAGAATGACATTATCTGACAGAGTAAAAGCTTTATCTTATATTCCAAAATATTTAGATCATGTTAGAAGAACAGGTCATGATCAAGCTTATCCAACTACTTATTTGAATCAAAGATATTTTGACGGTTAATTCTAATATTTGTATGGAATTAGTTATTTTTATTTTTAATTATGTCAATAGCTTGTTCTAATTCTAACTTAGATGAGTTAAAGAACATATTTTCTTCAATTGGAATAAATTGATTTTTATATTTTAAATAAATATTGTATTTGTTTATTTTTAAGAGTACTTCTTCTTTCTCAAAAAAACCTAAGGATTTTGGTAATTCAAGAATTTTTAAAGCTTCTGTAAGTGAAATGGTATTTATTTTTTGACTATTTAATAAAGGAGAAAATTTAGGTTTATCTTTTCCTTTAAATTCTCCCAGTTGAATAATTGCTCCAAAACGAGCAATTTTTGCGAAAATTTTTTTTTTAGATTTAGGATCAATTCCAAGAAAATATTCTTTTTTAATTTTATCTACATGTTCTTTCACATATTGTATTTTTTGATGGAATTTATTATAAAAATTTTTAACGATTTTAATCCATGATTCTTTTCCATTAGCTATATCATCAAAACTTTTTTCTAAATTTGCTGTAAAATCGTAATCTACTATTTCTCCGAAATTTTTTTTTAGAAAATGAGTAGTTAATACTCCTATTTCTGTAGGAAATAATTTATTTTTCTCAAATTCAGTAATTATTTCTTCTTCTTCAAGAAGAGAGTTTTCTTTTAAAAGAAAATTTTTTCTTGTTTCTGTTTTTTTCGTAATTTTTTGTATGTTTACATAATTTCTTTTTTGAATAGTAGATATAATAGGAACATAAGTTGATGGTCTCCCTATTCCTAACTTTTCTAAGTTATTTACTAAAGAAGCCTCATTATATCTATGTATTTTAGTCGAAAAAATTTGCTTAGCTAAAATATCCTTTCTATTAAGGATAGATCCTTTTTTCATTTCTAAAATAGAAGACTTTTCTTTTTTATTCTTGTTTGCAATTTTTAAAAATCCGTCAAATAAAATGGTTTTTTTTATATATATAAAAAAATCATTAAAATTAGAAGATTTAATATAAAAATATTTATTTTCAATAGTAGAACCTATCATTTGTCCCATAATAGTACGTTCCCATATAAGTTGATAAAGTTGTTTTTGAAAAATATCTAAAGATTCTAAATAATTTTCATTCACATTTTTAATAATAGTAGGATGAATAGATTCGTGTGCTTCTTGAGAAAATTTTTTTCTTTTAGAAAATTCTTTTACAGATAAATATTTTTCTCCATACGAAGAAAGTATATAGTTTTTTATTTCTGATAAAATATCCTTTGATAAGATTGTGCTATCTGTCCGTATATACGTAATGAATCCTTTTTCATATAATTTTTGAGCCAAAAACATGGTTTTTGATATGGAAAAATTTAATTTCTTACAAGCTTCTTGTTGCAAAGAAGATGTTGTAAATGGTGGTGGAGGACTTTTTTTTTCGTATTTGATATCAATCTTATTTACTATAAATATACTATCAATACATAACGATAAAATGTTTTTTGTTTTATCTTTATCTTTAATTTTTTTCTCTAATTTTGCTTTGAAAACTGTTTTTTCCTCATTTTCGAAAAATCCATATATTTGATAATCCAATGAAGGAATAAATTTTTGTATTTTTTTCTCACGTTCTACTATAAGTTTAACCGCAGCAGATTGAACTCTACCTGCAGATAATCCTCTTTTTATTTTTTTCCATAAAACAGGAGACAATTTAAATCCTACTAGTCTGTCTAAAATTCGTCTTGCTTGTTGAGCGTAAACTAAATTATAATTAATAGATCTAGGGTTTTTTATAGCATATAAAATTGCTTTTCTTGTAATTTCGTGAAAAACTATTCTTCTATATTTTTTTTCTGGTATGTTAAAAGTCTTATAAATTTGGTAAGCAATAGCTTCACCTTCACGATCTTCATCAGAAGCAAGCCATATAATTTTATAGTTTTTTATTAATTCTTTTAAATTCTGAACTATTTTTTTTTTTTTGGATAAAACGACATAATTAGGTTCGAAGTTTTCTTTTATTTTAACTCCTATTTCTTTTTCTGGAAGATCTATAATATGTCCATAACTAGATACTACATAATAATTTTCTCCCAAAAACATTTGAATGGTACATGCCTTTGTTGGAGATTCTACAATAACTAAATTTTCTCTCATTAAAAAGGTTTTATCGATTTCTTTCAACGATGAAATTTACCATTATTTTTAATGCATTTTTAATAGACCCTTCTGGGTAAAGTTCTAAAATCTTTAATGCACTGTTACGAAATTCTATCATTTTTTTAGTAGCATATTTTAATCCTCCATATTTTTTTACATAATCAATTATTTGATATCTTTTTTCTTCGTCATAATTTTTTATGGAATTTAATATCCATTCTTGATCCTTTTTAGAAGCATTTTGAATTGTATAAATGAGTGGAAGTGTTATTTTTCCTTCTTTTATATCAATTCCTATAGGTTTTCCTGTAAAATTATTGTTTTTTTCTTCATAATCAAATAAATCATCTTTTATTTGGAAAGCTATACCAGTAAAAATTCCAAATTTTCTCATTTTTAATGCTGTTTTTTCATCAGTATTAACTGAACGAGCTCCACATTCACAAGAAGCAGCGATTAAACTTGCTGTTTTATAATAAATAATTTGATTATAAATTTTTTCGGTAATATCTATGCTTTTAGATTTTTCCATTTGTAATAATTCTCCTTTACTCATGTTTTTAATAGTTTTACAAATTATTTTTAGGAGATCTTGATAATTGTTATTTGTAGCTAATAAAAGACTTTTCGAAAGTAAATAATCTCCTATTAACACGGCTATTTTATTTTTCCATATAGCATTTATGGAAAGTGATCCACGACGAAGAGAACTATTATCTATGACATCATCATGAACAAGTGTAGCTGTATGTATTAATTCTATTAAACAAGCTGTATGATATGTTTTTTTCTGTATATTTCCTAACATTTTTGCTATTAGAAAAACAAATATAGGACGAATTAATTTTCCTTTTCTATGAATAATATAATGAGTAATTTTATTTATAAGAAAAATATTGCTTTTAATTAGGTTAAAAAATTGTTTTTCAAATTCTTTAATTTCTTTTTTTATGGGTATTTTTACTTTTTCTAAGATGATTTTCATAATTTCATTAATGAAATTTTTTGATCATTTTATAAAATTAACATAGCATCTCCATAAGAATAAAATCTATATTTTTTTTGAATTGCTATTTGATATGCTTTCATAAGTAATTCAAAACCTGTAAAGGCTGCTGTCATCATAAGTAATGTTGATTTTGGCATGTGAAAATTTGTAATCATGGAATTAGCTATGTTAAAATTATATGGAGGAAAAATAAATTTATTAGTCCATCCGAAAAAAGGATTTAAATTTTTATTAGAAGAAACAGAACTTTCTATTGCTCTCATGGAAGAAGTTCCTACAGAACAAATCCGTTTTTTTTTTTTCATAGCATGATTTATAATTTGACATGTTTCTTCATTTATAAAACATTTTTCAGAATCCATTTTATGTTTTGATATGTCTTCTACTTCTACTGGGAAAAAACTTCCTAATCCTAAGTGTAAAGTTATTTCCACTAAATTTATTCCTTTTATTTCCAATTTTTTTAATAAGTGTTTTGAAAAATGTAATCCCGCAGTTGGTGCTGCTACAGATCCTTCTTCTTTTGCATATATAGTTTGATAACGTTTTTCATCATTTTTTTCTGGTTGTCTATTAATATATTTCGGAAGTGGAGTTTTTCCTAATTCTTTTATTTTTCTTATAAGCTCTTTGTGGTCTCCATTAAAATGAAGTTGTAAAATCCTTCCTCTAGAAGTTGTGTTATCTATGACTTCTCCTGTTAGTCCATGTCCAAAATTTAGTTTATTTCCTACTCTTACTTTTCTTGCAGGATCAACTAAAACATCCCAAGTTCTATCTTTTTGGTCTAATTCTCGAAGTAGAAAAACTTCTATTTTAGCATCTGTTTTTTCTTTATTACCAAATAGTCTTGCAGGAAAAACTTTAGTGTTATTTAAAATAAAAGTATCTCCTTCTTCAAAATACTGGTATAAGTCTTTAAAAAATTTATGTTCGATTTTTTTGTTTTTTCTGTGAATAACCATTAATTTGGATTCGTCCCTTTCTTGAGAAGGAAATTTTGCTAGAAGATCTGAAGGAGATACGAAATCAAAATCTGAAGTTCTCATGAATTGTGAATTTTACGCTTTTGTACACTATTTTCATATAAAATTAGGTTATTTTTTTTCAATAAAAACTTTTTTTGTAAGAAAAAAAACGTATAATTGCATTTTTGGAATAATTTATTTTATTGTTCTTTGCATAAAAAAGCTTCTAGACTTAATATCGTGGAATTTTTAACAAGTTTTTCGTGTCTTTGACATTAATTTTTACAACGGAGAGTTTGATCCTGGCTCAGGATGAACGCTAGCGGCGGGCTTAACACATGCAAGTCGAGGGGCAGCATAAAATTTATTAAGTAAAATTGTAAATTTTGATGGCGACCGGCGAACGGGTGCGTAACACGTACGTAACCTACCTTTTGCTAGAAGATAGCCTGAGGAAACTCGGATTAATATTTTATAATATAATAAAATTGCATGATTTTATTATTAAAGCAGAAATGTGGCAAAAGATGGGCGTGCGTCCGATTAGTTAGTTGGTAAGGTAATGGCTTACCAAGACTATGATCGGTAGGGGGCCTGAGAGGGTGATCCCCCACACTGGTACTGAGATACGGACCAGACTCCTACGGGAGGCAGCAGTGAGGAATATTGGTCAATGGAGGAAACTCTGAACCAGCCACGCCGCGTGCAGGAAGAATGCCTTACGGGTTGTAAACTGCTTTTGTTTAGGAATAAAGATTCTTACGTGATAAGAATTGTGAATGTACTATACGAATAAGTGTCGGCAAACTCCGTGCCAGCAGCCGCGGTAATACGGAGGACACAAGCGTTATCCGGATTTATTGGGTTTAAAGGGTGCGTAGGCGGTTTATTAAGTCAGTAGTGAAATATTACAGCTCAACTGTTAAAATTGCTATTGATACTGATAGGCTTGAGTGAGACTGGAGTAACTGGAATGTGTGGTGTAGCGGTGAAATGCATAGATTTTCATAATTTCATTAATGAAATTTTTTGATCATTTTATAAAATTAACATAGCATCTCCATAAGAATAAAATCTATATTTTTTTTGAATTGCTATTTGATATGCTTTCATAAGTAATTCAAAACCTGTAAAGGCTGCTGTCATCATAAGTAATGTTGATTTTGGCATGTGAAAATTTGTAATCATGGAATTAGCTATGTTAAAATTATATGGAGGAAAAATAAATTTATTAGTCCATCCGAAAAAAGGATTTAAATTTTTATTAGAAGAAACAGAACTTTCTATTGCTCTCATGGAAGAAGTTCCTACAGAACAAATCCGTTTTTTTTTTTTCATAGCATGATTTATAATTTGACATGTTTCTTCATTTATAAAACATTTTTCAGAATCCATTTTATGTTTTGATATGTCTTCTACTTCTACTGGGAAAAAACTTCCTAATCCTAAGTGTAAAGTTATTTCCACTAAATTTATTCCTTTTATTTCCAATTTTTTTAATAAGTGTTTTGAAAAATGTAATCCCGCAGTTGGTGCTGCTACAGATCCTTCTTCTTTTGCATATATAGTTTGATAACGTTTTTCATCATTTTTTTCTGGTTGTCTATTAATATATTTCGGAAGTGGAGTTTTTCCTAATTCTTTTATTTTTCTTATAAGCTCTTTGTGGTCTCCATTAAAATGAAGTTGTAAAATCCTTCCTCTAGAAGTTGTGTTATCTATGACTTCTCCTGTTAGTCCATGTCCAAAATTTAGTTTATTTCCTACTCTTACTTTTCTTGCAGGATCAACTAAAACATCCCAAGTTCTATCTTTTTGGTCTAATTCTCGAAGTAGAAAAACTTCTATTTTAGCATCTGTTTTTTCTTTATTACCAAATAGTCTTGCAGGAAAAACTTTAGTGTTATTTAAAATAAAAGTATCTCCTTCTTCAAAATACTGGTATAAGTCTTTAAAAAATTTATGTTCGATTTTTTTGTTTTTTCTGTGAATAACCATTAATTTGGATTCGTCCCTTTCTTGAGAAGGAAATTTTGCTAGAAGATCTGAAGGAGATACGAAATCAAAATCTGAAGTTCTCATGAATTGTGAATTTTACGCTTTTGTACACTATTTTCATATAAAATTAGGTTATTTTTTTTCAATAAAAACTTTTTTTGTAAGAAAAAAAACGTATAATTGCATTTTTGGAATAATTTATTTTATTGTTCTTTGCATAAAAAAGCTTCTAGACTTAATATCGTGGAATTTTTAACAAGTTTTTCGTGTCTTTGACATTAATTTTTACAACGGAGAGTTTGATCCTGGCTCAGGATGAACGCTAGCGGCGGGCTTAACACATGCAAGTCGAGGGGCAGCATAAAATTTATTAAGTAAAATTGTAAATTTTGATGGCGACCGGCGAACGGGTGCGTAACACGTACGTAACCTACCTTTTGCTAGAAGATAGCCTGAGGAAACTCGGATTAATATTTTATAATATAATAAAATTGCATGATTTTATTATTAAAGCAGAAATGTGGCAAAAGATGGGCGTGCGTCCGATTAGTTAGTTGGTAAGGTAATGGCTTACCAAGACTATGATCGGTAGGGGGCCTGAGAGGGTGATCCCCCACACTGGTACTGAGATACGGACCAGACTCCTACGGGAGGCAGCAGTGAGGAATATTGGTCAATGGAGGAAACTCTGAACCAGCCACGCCGCGTGCAGGAAGAATGCCTTACGGGTTGTAAACTGCTTTTGTTTAGGAATAAAGATTCTTACGTGATAAGAATTGTGAATGTACTATACGAATAAGTGTCGGCAAACTCCGTGCCAGCAGCCGCGGTAATACGGAGGACACAAGCGTTATCCGGATTTATTGGGTTTAAAGGGTGCGTAGGCGGTTTATTAAGTCAGTAGTGAAATATTACAGCTCAACTGTTAAAATTGCTATTGATACTGATAGGCTTGAGTGAGACTGGAGTAACTGGAATGTGTGGTGTAGCGGTGAAATGCATAGATATCACACAGAACACCGATCGCGAAAGCAGGTTACTAAGTCTATACTGACGCTGAGGCACGAAAGCGTGGGGAGCAAACAGGATTAGATACCCTGGTAGTCCACGCCGTAAACGATGATCACTAGTTGTTGGATTTTTTTCAGTGACTAAGCGAAAGTGATAAGTGATCCACCTGGGGAGTACGGTCGCAAGGCTGAAACTCAAAGGAATTGACGGGGGCCCGCACAAGCGGTGGAGCATGTGGTTTAATTCGATGATACGCGAGGAACCTTACCAAGGTTTAAATGTACTACGAATAAGCTAGAAATAGTTTAGTCTTTGGACGGAGTACAAGATGCTGCATGGTTGTCGTCAGCTCGTGCCGTGAGGTGTTGGGTTAAGTCCCTCAACGAGCGCAACCCTCATTGTTAGTTGCCAGCGAGTAATGTCGGGGACTCTGACAAGACTGCCGACGTAAGTCGAGAGGAAGGTGGGGATGACGTCAAATCATCACGGCTCTTATACCTTGGGCTACACACGTGCTACAATGGTCGGTACAAAGGGTCGCTACTGAGCAATCAGAAGCTAATCTCTAAAAGCCGATCTCAGTTCGGATTGGAGTCTGCAACTCGACTCTATGAAGTTGGAATCGCTAGTAATCGCATATCAGCCATGATGCGGTGAATACGTTCCCGGGCCTTGTACACACCGCCCGTCAAGCCATGGAAGTCGGGGAGACCTGAAATCGGTGCCCGTAAAAGGAGCTGCTTAAGGTAAAATCGATAACTGGGGCTAAGTCGTAACAAGGTAGCCGTACCGGAAGGTGCGGCTGGAACATCTCTTTTTTTTAGAGTTTAAAAAATTCTTTGCATATTGAGCTAGAAGCTTTCTTCAAAATAATATTCATGAAGTCTACAGTAGAGTAGAGAGTTAAGAAAGTTAAAAGTAGTTATAAAGTAAAAGTAGAAGTAGAGATAGAGGTAGAGAGAGATTGATTAATTAATTATATAATTATGTCAGTCTCGTAGCTCAGATGGTTAGAGCGCTACACTGATAATGTAGAGGTCCGCGGTTCAATTCCGCGCGAGACTATTTTTTAGAGAAAGGGGGGG